>NZ_CAWQXH010000012.1:0-46531 GCF_963899385.1 Aeromonas sp. MR7 | reverse complement strand
CGATGTGGCGCATTATAGAGAGATTGATCGCGTTGGCAAGGGTCGCAATGCAATAAAACTGCAAAAATCGGCACTTATTTAGTTATTCATAACCAACCACAGCTTTTGTACAAACTTATCCACAGAAACTGGCCCTGGATTGCTAGAATGGCCGAAAACAAGGAGGCCAAGATGGACTTGCGACTGAGACCTTACAAGGGAAAACGCCCGCAATTGGGCAAACGGGTATATGTAGACCCCTGCGCCACCCTGGTGGGAGATATAGAGTTGGCCGACGATGCCAGCATCTGGCCCATGGTGGCGGCCCGGGGTGATGTGAACCACATACGCATCGGGGCTCGCAGCAATATTCAGGATGGCACAGTGCTGCATCTCACCCGCAAGAGTGCCAGCAATCCTGACGGCTATCCGCTGTTGATCGGGGAAGATGTCACCGTCGGCCACAAGGCCATGCTGCACGGCTGCACCCTAGGCAATCGGGTGCTGGTCGGCATGGGGGCCATCATTCTGGATGGAGTGGTGGTAGAAGATGACGTGATGATAGGCGCCGGCAGTCTGGTGCCGCCGGGCAAACGGCTCGAAGCCGGCTTCCTCTATATGGGCAACCCGGTCAAACAGGCCCGGGCGCTCAAGCCTGCCGAAATTGCGTTTCTCAAGACCTCGGCCGACAACTATGTCCTGCTCAAGGACGAGTACCTGCAAGAGGCCTGATATGCACGCTGTAAACAGGAAGCCCGGCGTGATGCCGGGCTTCTCTTCTTATATAGCTATCCACACAGCAACAGAGTGCGGAGCGTTAGTGGGCCTGATCCCAGTTATCGCCGGTTCCCGCCTCGACCAGCAGGGGCACATGCAGCTCGGCCGCCGCCGACATCTTCTCCTTGATGATGGCGACGTACTCCTCCAGCTTCTCTTCGCGGATCTCGAACACCAGTTCATCGTGTACCTGCATCAGCATGCGGATCGACTCATCCTCGATGCCGCGGATCCAGCCATCCACGTTGATCATGGCGCGCTTGATGATGTCGGCGGCCGTCCCCTGCATGGGGGCGTTGATCGCGGCCCGCTCGGCGGCCTTGCGCAGACCGGCGTTGCGGGACTTGATATCCGGCAGATAGAGGCGACGGCCGAACAGGGTCTCGACATAGCCCTGCGCTTCCGCCTGCTGACGGGTGCGCTCCATGTATTCCAGCACGCCCGGGTAGCGTTCGAAGTAAAGATCCATGTACTTCTGCGCCTCGGCACGACCTATCCCCAGCTGTTTGGCCAGACCGAAGGCGCTCATGCCATAGATGAGGCCGAAGTTGATCGCCTTGGCGCTGCGGCGCATGTCGGTGGTAACCGCATCGAGCGCCACCCCGAACACCTCGGCAGCGGTTGCCTTGTGGATGTCCTTGCCCTCGGCAAACGCGGTCAGCAGCCCCTTGTCACCGGAGAGGTGCGCCATGATGCGCAGCTCGATCTGGGAGTAGTCAGCCGCCACCAGCTTGTAACCGGCACTCGGAATGAAGGCCTGGCGGATCCGGCGCCCCTGCTCGTTGCGCACCGGGATGTTCTGCAAGTTGGGGTCAGAGGAGGACAAACGGCCGGTGGCCGCCACAGCCTGATGATAGGAGGTGTGTACCCGCCCGGTCTGGGGCTTGATCATCAGCGGCAGCTTGTCGGTATAGGTGGACTTGAGCTTGGCCAGCGTGCGGTGTTCCATCAGCAGGCGCGGCAGCTCGTAGGTCTCGGCCAGCTCGGCCAGCACCTCTTCCGCGGTGGACGGCGCTCCCTTGGGGGTCTTCTTGATGATCGGCAGCCCCAGCTTGGTGAAGAGGATCTCCCCCAGCTGCTTGGGTGAGGAGAGGTTGAACTCCTGCCCGGCCAGCTCGTGGGCCTGACGCTCCAGTTCGGCCAGACGCAGCTCTATCTCCTGGCTCTGCTGATGCAGCAGCTTGGGATCTATGGTGGTCCCGAGCAGCTCCATCCGCGCCAGCACCGGCAGCAACGGCAGCTCGATGTCGCTGAATACCTGGCGCAGGCCAGGCACGGCTTCCAGCTGTCCCCACAGAGTCTGGTGCAGACGCAGAGTGATATCGGCATCTTCCGCCGCATAGGGGGCGGCCTGCTCCAGCTCGATCTGGTTGAAGGTGAGCTGCTTGACCCCTTTGCCCGCGATATCTTCAAACGAGGTGGTCTCGGCCCCGAGATAACGCTTGGCCAGCGAATCCATGTCGTGACGGCTGGCGGTGGAGTTGAGCACATAGGACTCGAGCATGGTGTCGTAGGCGATGCCCTGCAGGTCAATGTCGTGGTTGAGCAGCACGTTGCGATCGTACTTGAGGTTCTGACCCACCTTGAGACGGGTCGGATCTTCCAGCAGCGGTTTGAGCTTGCCCAGCACCACGGCTTCGGTCAACTGCACCGGTGCCCCCAGATAGTCGTGACCAAAGGGCACATAGGCGGCCTTGCCCGCTTCGACGGCGAAGGAGACCCCGACGATGCGCGCCTCCATGTAGTCGAGGCTGGTAGTTTCGGTATCGAAGGCGAACAGCGGCGCCGCCTGCAACTGCGCCAGCCAGTCGTCAAACTCGGCCTCGTCCAGAATGCAGCGGTAGTCGGTTTCGATGGCGGCAACGGGGGCAGCCGTATCATCGCTCCCCTCTTCCGAACCGGCACCCTCTTCGCCACCGGACTCCAGTTCCTTGATCAGGTTGCGCAGCTCATATTCGCGATAGACGGCCAGCAGGGACTCCTTGTCGACCGGTTTGAGCAACAGCTGTTCCAGACTCTGTTCCAGCTCGACATCGGTTTTGATGGTCGCCAGGAGATAAGAGAGGCGCACCTGCTCCTCCTGCTCGCGGAACTTGTCGGCGAACGCCTTGGAACCGCGGAAGCCGAGGGCCGCCACCTTGTCCAGATTGGCGGCGATCTCGTCTATGCTGCCGATCCCCTGCAACAGGGCCAGCGCCGTCTTCTCGCCGACGCCTGTCATGCCGGGAATGTTGTCTACCTTGTCGCCCATCAGGGCCAGATAGTCGATGATGAGCTCCGGCGGCACGCCAAACTTCTCGATCACCCCTTCCCTGTCGGTCTTAACATCTTTCATGGTGTCGATCAGGGTGACGTGGTCTGAGACCAGCTGCGCCATGTCCTTGTCACCCGTGCTGATCAGTACGGGCAGCTGCTTCTCGGTCGCTTGGCGGGCGAGCGTGCCGATCACGTCGTCGGCCTCGACGCCTTCGACCATCAAGAAGGGGAAGCCCATCGCCTTGATCATCTGGTGGATGGGGGCGACCTGGCTGCGCAGATCGTCCGGCATGCTGGCACGGGTCGCCTTGTACTCGGGATAGATGTCGTCGCGGAAGGTCTTGCCCTTGGCGTCAAACACCACGGCCACATGGCAGTCAGGGTATTGCTTGCGCAGGCTGCGCATCATGTTGGCCATGACACGGACGGCGCCGCTCGGCAAACCGGTCGAAGTGCGCAGATCGGCCTGCTGGGAGGCGAAGAAGGCGCGGTAAAGATAAGAAGAGCCGTCGACCAGAATAAGGGGGTTGCTAGGGGCCATGAAATCGTCCTGCCAGAGATAAACAGCCGCTAGGATGCCACAGGGCCCCCCTCACACCAAGGGGTGCAGCAGCACCCTAAGCGGGCAGCCAAGGGGACTCAAGCTGTGGATAAGTCTGTGTTCAAAAATGGGGCGCAGTATGAGCCACAGTGATAAAACTGTGCACAAAAAATATAAAATCCATATAAAACAGCATATTGAGATCGTAAAAACCGATCGTGAGACTGTTGGAATGATCTCGATCAATGTGGAAAAAGATTTAAGGGAGTAGGTACAGCAGGATCCAAAACGAAACAATCCTAGCACAGCGAGATGACTTGACCAGCGGATGGCGAGCGATAACCATACAAAAGTACAACAATCTATCCTGGCTCACATTTTCAACAACGAGGAGTTTGCCATGAAAAAAGTGGCCGTGATTTTGAGTGGCTGTGGCGTGTTTGACGGGGCCGAGATCCATGAAGCCGTCATCAGCCTGCTGGCGCTGGCCCGCCATGGCGCCACCACCCAATGCTTCGCCCCGAACGTGGCGCAGTTGCATGTGGTCAACCACCTAACGGGTGACGTCAGCGAGGGGGAGAGCCGCAACGTGCTGGTCGAGGCGGCGCGCATCTGCCGTGGCCAGATCAAGGATGTGGCCGAGCTGGATGCGGCCGATTACGACGCCCTGCTGGTGCCCGGCGGCTTTGGGGCGGCCAAGAACCTGTGCGACTTCGCCATCCGGGGCGCCGAGTGCCAGATCCAGCCGGATGTGCTGAAAGCGTGCCAGAGCTTTGCCACTGCCAATAAACCGGCCGCCTATATCTGCATCGCGCCCGCCATGATACCGCTCATCTATGGTGCCGGAACGCTGGCGACTATCGGCCATGACGAGGGCACAGCCAACGCCATAGAGGCGATGGGCGGCAGCCATCTCAACTGCCCGGTCAACGAGTTCGTAGTGGATCAGGAGCGCAAGGTGATCTCCACCCCCGCCTACATGCTGGCCAACAACATAGTCGAAGCGGCGGACGGCATCGAGAAGACGGTCAAACAGCTGCTGACCCTCTGATCCCCGACCCGCCATAAACAAACGGGCCGCTCATGGAGCGGCCCGTTTTCAATGTTGCCAACCGGCAGCAGACTAGATGGTTTCGCCCATCTGATCCATCTTGCCCAGCAGGGCGCGCAGACGTTCCTGCCAGGCAACGTGTTCGTTGCGCAGCTGATGGTTTTCGTCTTGCAGCTTGCCGTTTTGCTCTTTCAGCTCGTCCAGCTCCATCTTCAGCAGAGAGATGTTGTCGACGGCGGATTGTACTTTGGATTCGAGTTGCTCAAGGACTTCTAGTGACATATGCATACCTGTATGTTCAATTGCGATGCCCCACAGAGGGCGATTCAAGCGCGTGAAGCCAGCATACCCTGAGGGCATCGGCACAAACAAGCCAGTGCGCTGTAAAATGCGCCTTCCATAGATGTATTGCCTAAATATGCGTCTGTTTTTCTCGCATCCTGCGCCCGGACCGCGACAAGACCCTGGCAACCGACAGACAACCCTTCGTCGAGGCAGTGACCACGGGCATGTCATCGAACCCGGTTTCCAGATTATCCCGTCAGCCGCACAGCATGATTCAAGCCCCGGCAACAGGCATCCAATCTCGAATCCATACCGCGCCGCCAGGTTACCCCGTCAGCTGTGCAGCGTGATATAAGTACCCAGCAACAGGCAGGCGACCCCGTACATCAACAGGCCGTAGAGCAGGTTCCAGCGCAGGATCAAGCCGGCACTCAGGTTGTAGCGGGACGCCAGCGCCAGGTTGGAGCCGGAGAGCGGACTGGTGCCGGTCGCCAGCCCCCACCCCAGCAGAAAACACATGCCGAGCAGGCTGGGATCCGGCGCAAGCGGCCAGAGCAGCGGCGCCAACCCGGAGATGCTGATGAGCGGATGCACGCCGACGATGGCCACCAGCAGGATCAGCAGCAGAGTCAGGGATGACTCCAGCCAGCCGAAATGGTTGAACAGCGGCAGCCCGTGTTCGCCCCCGAGTTCGAGCACCGACAGCGCACTGTTGATGCCGGCGGCCAGCAAACCGGCCCCCAGAAACAGCACCAGCTGACCGCCGATGGCGGGGAAGCGCTCCACCACCTGCCGCTTGAGGGCGGCGCCTCGCCCGGCTCTGGGCATGAACAGCAGCGCCAGCAGCGGTGCCACCAGGGCGATCACCGCCAGAATGCCGAGCGCTGGCCAGATCTGCTTGATCAGCAGCACCAGCAGCGCCAAGGCCACCGGCAGCCCCAGGGTCTGCAACCGCAGCGGGTAGCCAGCAAAGTCCTCTACCCCGAGTCGCTCCACCTGCCAGGCGGTCAGTCCCATCGCCAGCAGCGCGGCGACCACGCCAAACGGCAAGATGCTCGACAGTTGCAGACCTGGGGCATAGGTGAGCGCCACCGCCATGGCGACGAAGAAGGGGGACCAGAAGGCCGCGGCACAGAAGATCCGGCTCAGCACCATCACCTGACGCCGCTCCAGGGTGCCGCCCCGCTCCAGCCGATCGCCGATGATGAACAGCACGGAGAGGTTGATGACGGCACCCAGCAGGTTGAGGCTGGCCATGGTGCTCCACAGCCCCTTGCGGCCGGACCAGGAGGCAGTCCCGGTCAGCAGGCCCGACGTCGCCAAGTTGAGGGTGCTCACGGCGGCAAACATGGTGAGCATGTTGATGTTGGGCAGCAGCCAGTCGCCCGGGTTGAGGCTGGCGCCCCGCCACCAGGAGAAAATCAGCAGCGCAAGCGCGGCCCCGTACAGGGCCAGGGCCTGCCGTTTGGCCGCCCCCACCAGCCAGGGCCAGGTGAGCAGGGAAGCGGCCCAGGCGGCAATGGCCGCAGGCCAGGGGGAGAATCCCAGATAGAGGTGCAGCAGGTTGAGCAGCCACATCCCCAGGATCAAATAACCTGACCAGCGCTTGGCCATCGAATCGTCTCGGTCAGGGGATCAGAGGCACTGATCCATATCCAGCGAAGGCTTGTCGCACTCCGGGCGGCCCACTATCTTGGCCGGTACGCCCGCCACTGTGGTGTGCGGCGGCACCGGGTTGATCACCACGCTGCCGGCACCTATCTTGGCGCCCATCCCCACTTCGATATTGCCGAGCACCTTGGCGCCCGCCCCTATCATGACCCCTTCGCGGATCTTGGGGTGGCGATCGCCGCTCTCCTTGCCGGTACCGCCCAGGGTCACGCTCTGCAAGATGGAGACATCGTCCTCGATCACCGCCGTCTCGCCGACCACTATGCCGGTGGCATGGTCAAACATGATGCCCTTGCCGATCCGCGCCGCCGGGTGCACGTCGACCCCGAACACCACCGAAATCTGGTTTTGCAGGTAGAGCGCCAGCGAGCGACGCCCCTGGCGCCACAGCCAGTTGGCGACCCGATAGCCTTGCAGGGCATGAAAGCCCTTGAGGTAGAGCAGCGGGGTGGAGAAGAGATCGACCGCAGGGTCACGCTCCTGCACGGCGCAGATGTCGGCCGCCACTGCCGCCAGCAACTCGGGCTCGCTGCGCAGGGCCAGCTCGATCACCTCGCGCAGGGCGATGGCAGGCATGGTAGCGCTGTCGAGCTTGTTGGCCAGCTGGAAGCTGAGGGCCGAGCGCAGGTTCTTGTGATTGAGAATGGTGGAATGAAAGAAGCTGGCCAGCATAGGCTCTTCGGTCACCATGCATGCCGCTTCTCGCTCAATTTTTTGCCAGGTTTTGGCAACCAGATCATCCATGTTGCAGCCTACTGTTGTTCTGATGGAGTGCCTTGCTGTTCCTTGTGCACCACAGAGATGGGGTCCATATGAATGATGACATCCATGCGCTCGAATTCCTGACGCACCGCCAGTTCGGCTTCATCGGCGATCTGATGGGCCTTGACCAGAGGGAGCTGGTCATCCAGCTCCAGATGCAACTGCACGAAGCGGGTCGGACCGGATTGACGGGTACGCAGATCATGCACCCCGTGGACACCTTCGACGTCACAGCAGAGAGCCATTATTCTCGCTTGTTCTTCGGCTGGCAACTGACGATCGAGCAGCGCCTGCACCGACTCATAGCCGATATGGATGGCGCCCCACAGCAGGAACAGGCCGATCAGGATGGCAAACAGGCCGTCGGCCCAGAACCAGCCCCGCCCCGCCAGCACCAGCGCCAGCAGGACGCCGCCGTTGAGCAGCAGGTCGGAACGGTAGTGCAGCATGTCGGCCTTGATGGCCACGCTGTTGGTCTTGCGGATGACAAAGCCCTGGAAACTGACCAGCAGCAGGGTCAGCACTATGGAGCCGCCGCTGACCCAGAGACCCGCTTCGAGCCGCAGTATGGGCGCCTGGTTGAGCAGGGAGGAGATGCCGTGCATCACCAGCAGCAGGGCCGAGCCCGAAATAAACGCGGACTGGATGAGGCCCGCCAGCGACTCCGCCTTGCCGTGGCCGAAGCGGTGCTCGTCATCGGCCGGCGCCAGCGCATAGCGAATGGCCAGCAGGTTGATGATGGAGGCGCTGACATCCATGAAGGAGTCGGTGAGCGATGCCAGCAGACTCGATGAATCCGTCATGAGCCAAGCGATCAGCTTGCCGGTGATCAGCAGGGTAGCCGTGGTGACGGCGGCCATGCTGGCCAGCGTTACCCAGCGGGAATATTGTTGATGGCTCAAAACCGGCTTTCCTCTTGCGGTTAAAAATCTATTATACCCTGACCCCTGCGCCGGCTTGGCGCGAAAAATCAGCGGAATGACTTCAGATGCACAAAATACTCCTGGTCGACGACGATCTCGAGCTGACCCAGCTGCTCACCGAAATTCTGACTCTGGAAGGCTTCCAGGTCACAGTCGCCGAGGATGGCGAAGAGGGGTTGCTGCGACTGGCCGAGCAGGACTTCAACCTGGTGCTGCTGGACGTGATGATGCCCAGGCTCAACGGCTTCGCCATGCTGACCAGGCTGCGCAAGACCCACGACACCCCTGTGCTGATGCTGACGGCCCGTGGCGACAGCCAGGACAGGGTCAACGGGCTGGAAGCCGGGGCCGACGACTATCTCGCCAAACCATTTGATGACAGGGAGCTGCTGGCCCGGGTGCGCGCCATACTGCGCCGGACCCAGAGTGCCCAGCCCCAGCGCGGCGGCACCTCCGAAGAGCTTCGCTTCATGGATCTGGTGCTGCAACCCGGCCTGCAACAGGCCAGCAGCGGCGATCAGCTGCTGGAGCTCACCGCCACCGAATTCGGGCTGCTGGAGTGCCTGCTGCGCAACCCGGGCCAGATCATCAGCAAGAGCCATCTCTCCGAGCAGGTGCTCGGCAAGAAGCTGGAGCCCTTCGATCGCGCCATCGACATGCACCTGAGCAACCTGCGCAAGAAGCTGCCGGAGCGCACCGATGGCCAGCCCCGCTTCAAGACGGTGCGCGGCCGCGGCTATCTGTGGCTGGAACAGGCATGAGCACGGCCCGCACCTTCAATGGCCTCTCCACCCAGATCTTCCTCTGGTTCTGGCTCATGCTGCTGGTGGTGCTGGCGGCCGTGGTGATACTGCCGACCCTGGATCCCCGCAACATCATCCCCTTGCCGGCGCACGAGATGACCAGGATGAACAACAACCTGAAGGCGTTGCAGAAGGGGGCGGATCCCGATCATGACTTCGATCTGGTGCAGGCCATAGACGCGGCGGGCCTGCTGCCGGTGGACAACATCTATCTGCGCGATGAGAAAGGCCAGATGCAGTCCACCACTCGCCTGAGCAAGTTCGTGGTCCGCTTCATGCTCGATTCGGACAACCCGGCCAAGCCCATGCTGGGCAGCGAGCACAAGCGGGCCATCGCCGGCCCCTTCCAGATGGAGCATCGCGGCCAGATCTATCACGTCTACTTCGGCCTCAATGTCGAAAACTCCTATCTGTTTCTGTTCATCCAGATCCTGGATCACCCGATCCAGATCCTGGGCATCGCCATGCTGGTCAGCACCCCGCTCTGCCTGCTGCTGGCCTGGCGCCTGACCCGCCCCATACTGCAGTTGCAGCGGTCTGTCTCCCAGCTGGCGGAGGGCAACCTGGAGGCGCAGATCCCCAACCTGGGGCGGCGCGACGAGATCGGCCAGCTGGCGGATCACGTCAGCCACATGGTCGATACCCTCAAAAACATGATCCAGAAGCAGAAGCAGCTGTTGTCCGACATCTCCCACGAGCTGCGCAGCCCGCTTACCCGCATCCAGCTGGCGCAGGCACTGATCCGGCGCAAGCAGGGGGACAGCAGCGAGCTGGCACGGATAGAGTCAGAGATAGGCAGGCTCGACAAGCTGATCGGCGACCTGCTCGACCTGTCGCGGGTGCAGCAACACGTGGAGGCGCCCGTGGTGATGCCGCTGGCGGAGCTGCTGGAGCCCATGCTGGACGATGCCATGTTCGAGGCAAACCAGAGCGGCAAGCAGTTGCGGCTGCCGCCCCTGCCGACCGAGTCGATCCGGATGTGGCCCGAGCTGCTGGCGCGGGCACTGGAGAATCCGCTGCGCAACGCGCTCAAGTACGCCCGCGAGTTCATCAAGGTGGACTGGTATCGAGAGGGACGGGAGTGGGTGATGACCATACGCGACGATGGCCCCGGCGTGCCTGTGGAGCAGCAGGCCCAGCTGTTCCTGCCCTTCTTCCGGGTGGATGATGCCCGCAACGCCAAGACAGGCGGCACCGGGCTCGGGCTGGCCATCGCCTCGGAGGCGATCCAGCGTCACGGTGGCACCATACGCGCCAGCAGCAACCAGCCAGCCGGGCTGACCATCACCATCCGCCTGCCCATCGGCTGAGTCGCCTCTTTTCATCCATCCGGGCGCTGGGTATGCTGGCGCCCCTTTCGCCCCAATCTAGGCCCCCATCAGGATCCCGCCATGCTCGACATAGTGCTCTACCAACCGGAAATTCCGCCCAATACCGGCAATATCATCCGTCTCTGCGCCAACACAGGCTACCGGCTGCACCTGATAGAGCCGCTGGGTTTCGAGTGGGATGACAAGCGGGTGAAGCGGGCCGGGCTCGATTATCACGAGTTTGCCGAGGTGAAGCGCTGGCCTGACTATGACGCCTTTCTGGCCGAGGTGGCGCCCAGGCGGGTATTCGCCTGCACCACCAAGGGAAGAACTGCCCATTCGGCCGTGCAGTTTGCCCCCGGCGACGCCATGCTGTTCGGCCCGGAGAGCCGTGGCCTGCCTGCGGATCTCATCGAGAGCCTGCCGTTCGAGCAGCGGCTGCGCATCCCCATGCTGCCCCAGAGCCGCAGCATGAACCTCGCCAATGCGGTGGCGGTATTCGTGTATGAGAGCTGGCGCCAGCTGGGCTATGAGGGATCCCTCTAGGCTCTTGGCCGCCACCGGGTGATGCCGTCCCTGTGATGGGCCAGCCCTTGCAACAGGATCATGCCAGCCAGGCTATGACGGCTCGCCCTCGGCCTGCTCCATGCCGTGGGGTGAGTGCAACAGACGGCCATCGCGTTCCAGTTGCCAGCACAGCCACCCCAGCGTCAGACCCCGCCCCGCCATCAGCGCCCCCATGGCGGCCCACAAGGCGGCCACGCCCCAGCCCTGACAGAGCCACCAGATGGGGAAGAAGCCGCACAGTACCGCCACCAGCATGCTGTTGCGCATCTCGCGGGCCCGGGTCGCGCCTATGAAGACCCCATCCAGCAGGAAACACCAGACCGCCAGCAAGGGCATGACGATCAGCCAGGGCAACTGGCGATTCGCCTCGGCGATCACCGCCGGAATGTCGGTGATATGGGCGATGAGCCGACTGCCACCCGCCGCAAACAGCAGACTGAAACCCATTGCTATGAATAACGCCCACCCCAGGTTCAGCACTATGGCCTCGCGCAGCCCCTGCCGATCCCGCCGGCCTATGGCGCGGCCCACCATGGCCTCCACCGCGTAGGCAAAGCCATCCAGCCCGTAGGAGATGAGCATCAGGAAGTTGAGTAGCACCGCATTGGCGGCGACCGCCACGTCGCCCAGCCGCGCCCCCTGCAAGGTCATGAAGGCGAAACAGAGTTGCAGACAGAGGGAGCGGACGAAGATATCCCGGTTCAGACTGAGCAGTCTCAGCAAGGCCGGCCACTGACGCCAGCGCTGCCAGGCCCCCTGCCACACCTCGGGCGACAGGCGGCGCAGATGACGGCTCACCAGCCAGAGCCCGACCCCCAGGGCGCTGTAATCTGCCAGCAGCGAGGCGGCGGCCACTCCTTTCACCTGCCAGCCCAGCCCCAGCACGAACCAAGTATCCAGCGCCATGTTGACCAGGTTGGTGAAGATCAGCAGCAGCATAGGGCTGCGGGCATCCTGCATGCCCAGCAGCCAGCCCATGATCACCAGATTGCAGAGTGCCGCCGGCGCGCTCCAGATCCGTACCGACACATATTCGCCGGCATAGCTCTGCACCTCGGCAGAACCGCCACCGAGTGCAATGAGCGAAGGCAGGAAGGGCAGCAACAGCAGTAGCAGGGCCAGCCCCAGTCCGACGGCGAGGCCGAGCGCCCGCGCCAGGGTGTCGAGCTGGCTGTGCGGGCTGCCGGCGCCATGGGCCTGGGCGGTCAACCCTGTGGTGGACATGCGCAGGAAACCCAGCAGCCAGAAGATGAGATTGATGAGGGTAGCCCCGACCGAGACGCCGCCGAGGAACCAGGCTTGGCCGAGATGACCGATCACCCAGGTATCCACCAGCCCCAGCAAGGGGGTGGTGATATTGGAGAGCACCATGGGCAAGGCCAGGGCAAATACGGCGCCATGGCGCCGGCCGTCTTTCAACCAGGGCGGGATCATCATGGCAACCGACGCTCGTCCTGCATCACTCGCCTTCCAGTTGCACGATTCTGGCGAAATCGGAGACCAGGGTCGCCATGACCACGTGGGGCACCTGCCCCTCGCTCATCTGGGGACGGAACACGGCCTCCAGCTTGCCTTCCGGGTTGATCAGCACTATGGAGGCGGAGTGGTCTATCAGGTACTCCTTCTCCCCCTGATCGGCGATGGAGTAGATGAGGCCCAGATTGCGCACAAACGGGAACAGCTTGTCATGGGTGCCGGTTGCCGCCTTGAACTCGGAGTGAAAGAAGGCGGTATAGGTCTTGAGGCGGGCCACGTCATCCCGCTGCGGATCCGCCGAGATGAACACTACCTGGCTCTCGGGTGCGATCTTCTTCAGCGCCGGGTAGACGGAGCGCAGATCCGCCAGCGTGGTCGGGCATATATCCGGGCAGAAGGTATAACCGACAAACAGGAAGGTCCAGTGCCCCACCAGACTGGCTGGGACGAAGGGCTGACCGTCCTCGTCGGTGAAGGCAAACGGGTTGATGTCCCGCCCCGCCGGGTAGTAGTCGGCCTGCTCGGGCAGGGAGGGCTGGTTCCAGTAGAATGCGGCCATCATGCCCCCGACCAGCAGCAGAAACAGCAAGGGGTAACGCGGTTTAACCATAACAACAGACCCTTTCACTTCGACATGCCCGCAGACCGGGCCCGAATGGATGACCCATTGTAACCCAGCCAATCCCGGACCGGACCATCCCATGTACCGGATGCCGATTCGGCATCCAACTTCGGTCAGGGGATGACGCTATGGGCAGGCCGCCGGGCGAACAAGGCCAGAAAACAGCAGCCCCACCGTCAGGGTGGGGCTGTCAGCAGCACGCGGGGCTATCAGGGTTGCAGCCTGCGCCGCTCATGGGGGCGACGGGTCAGGGCGCGGAGTGGTATGACGGGGGCCGTCCAGGGAGCCTCCGCCTGTCCCCTGTCGTGATGGCTGTGAAACAGACGAACCAGACGGACTATCTTGTCCTTGGGACAGCCCAGCCAGATGGTCCAGCAGGCACCCTTGTGATGCACCCAGAGCGCATAGAAACGGGTCATCCGGTTACCCTTGATGAACCGTGTGATGGAAGAAACGGGCGATGCCAGACCCGGATCCCATGGCGAGCTTGAAGCCATACCTGTCCTCCTTGACCAAGAGGTCACGCCGACCGGCATCGTCTGCCACCGCTAGGTGGCCAGATCCTGTGACTGCCGCGTGTCGACTGCGCGAGTGTGCCCTCATTACCCGGACGGTCGTTGCCGTCGGTGCCATGCTGGCCACCCTCCCTTCTTATCCCGTGATATCGCCTCTCTCTGTGGTGAGCAGGCCAAATGCCATTGCTGTCCAGCTCACATGAGGCTGTTGTCATGCATCCCTGCTGCCCCTGGGTTCCTGCCACCTGCGACGTGGGTAAAGAGCGTCTTGTCGAGCATCCGGGGGGCAGTGCAACGAGTCCACTGCCTTACCAAATGATATATCTGAAATGAGTCACCTGCGGCCATTCGCCGCAGACAAAATGGCGGGTATCAGGATCTGATTGAAATCATGGGGAAAGGAACACAGAAACGACACGGCCTCCCGCAGGAGGCCGTGTGATGGCGAGGGTGATTACATCCAGTCGGCGTTGCGGATCACGCCGACGGCCAGCCCTTCTATGGTGAGCTGCTGGCTGGAGAGATCCACCGCTATGGGCTCCAGATCCTCGTTTTCCGGCAGCAGCCACACCTGGCTGCCCTTGCGCTGGAAGCGCTTGACGGTGACATCCTCATCGAGGCGCGCCACCACTACCTGGCCGTTGCGCACCTCCTGGGTCTTGTGGACCGCCAGCAGGTCGCCATCCAGAATGCCGATGTTCTTCATGCTCATGCCCTGCACCCGCAGCAGAAAATCCGCCCGGGGGTGGAACAGGGCAGGATCCACCTGGTAGTGGCTCTCGATGTGCTCCTGCGCCAGGATAGGTTCACCGGCCGCGACCTTGCCGATCAGGGGCAGGCCTGTCTCTTCCAGCACCTCTTCCTCTTCGATCAGCAGACGGATGCCGCGGGAAGTCCCCGGCATGATCTCGATGGCCCCTTTCTTGGCCAGGGCCTTCAGATGTTCCTCGGCCGCATTGGCCGACTTGAAACCAAGCTTCTGGGCAATCTCGGCGCGAGTCGGCGGCATGCCGGTCTCGCTCATGTTTACCTTGATCAGCTCCAGCACTTCGGCCTGGCGGGGGGTAAGAGGTTTCATAACATTGGCACCTGTCTTTTTATACAGCACACTGGCAGTATATACAGTGCTGTGGCCAAGGCAAGGCACAGCTGACATTTGTCATGGCCTGGCGCTCATTTACCGTTGTTTTGATCCTGCGCAGCCGACTCATCGTACCTCTCGGCGACAAGGCGCCGGTGATTTGCTATGCTCACGCCGCATTTTTTCGGAGAGCAGACGCACATGTCCCTTGGACAGAAGATTTCCAGAGCCATCTTGCAATGGCCGGTCAGTGGCTTGGTCAATCACAAGAGCCTGCCGGAAAATCCCATCACCGAGCTCAAGCTGGATCCGGCCAGACCCATAGTCTATGCCCTGAAAACCAGCTCGATCACCGACCTGATGACGCTGCAACAGTGCTGCGAGGATCTCGGCCTGCCCGGTCCTTTCACGCCGCTGGAGCTGAACGGCCAGTTGCTGCCGCGCTACGTCTGTCTGGACCGTCCGCCTCCCCTGTTTGGCAAGCGCAGCAAGCCGCTGCCCTTCCTGCAGGAGTTCCACCAGCTGCTGGATCTGCACAAGCAGGATCCGGCGCTGGATATCCAGGTGGTGCCCGTCACCCTGTTCTGGGGCCGCGCCCCCGGCCGGGAAGGCGAGGAGGCCTCCGGCTGGAACATCATCAGCAGCCTGGCACCGAACCGCCTCAAGAAGGCGCTGATCGTGATCCTCAAGGGTCGCGAGAATCTGGTGCGCTTCTCCCCGCCACTCTCCCTGCGTCACATGGCCGACAAGCACGGCACCGACGAGGCCATAGCCCACAAGCTGGCGCGGGTGGCGCGCACCCACTTCAGCCGCCAGCAGCTGGCGGCCACCGGCCCCAAACTGCCGAACCGCAACCTGCTGTTCAGGCAGCTGCTGGATTCGAGCGTGATCCAGCAGGCGATCGAGGAAGAGGCGCAGCGCGACGGCATCAGCCTGGAGAAGGCGCAGAAACGCGCCCACGGCTACATGGACGAGATCGCCTCCGACTTCTCCTACCGGTTGATCCGGCTCGGCGAGAGCTTCCTCGGCTGGCTGTGGAACAAGCTCTACCGCGGCCTGTCGGTCAACGGCGCCGAGAAGGTACGCCAGCTGGCGCAGGAAGGGCACGAGATCGTCTATGTGCCCTGCCATCGCAGCCACATGGACTACCTGCTGCTCTCCTACGTCATCTATCACCAGGGCATGGTGCCGCCCCACATAGCGGCGGGCATCAACCTCAACTTCTGGCCGGCGGGCCCGCTCTTTCGTCACGGCGGCGCCTTCTTCATCCGCCGCACCTTCAAGGGCAATCCGCTCTACAGCACCGTCTTTCGTGAATACCTGAACCTGCTGTTTGCCAAGGGCTATTCGGTGGAGTTCTTCACCGAGGGCGGGCGCTCCCGTACCGGCCGCCTGCTGCCACCCAAGACCGGCATGCTGGCCATGACACTGCAGGCCATGATGCGCGGGCTGGACAGACCTGTCACCCTGGTGCCCGTCTATCTGGGCTACGAGCACGTGATGGAGGTAAACACCTACCACAACGAGCTCAAAGGCAGCCGCAAGGAGAAGGAGAGCTTCCTGCAGGTGCTCGGCATACTGCGCAAGCTGCGCAACTATGGCCGGGGCTTCGTCAACTTCGGCGAGCCGCTGACCCTCAACAGCTACCTCAATGAACATGTGCCGGCCTGGAAGGCCGACATAGGCCAGGAGGAGCGCCCCGAGTGGATGGCGCCCACCGTCAACCAGCTGGCCGAGCTGCTGATGACCCGCATCAACGGGGCCGCCGCCGTCAACGGCCTGACCCTGAGCGCGCTGGCGCTGCTGGCCGCCGAGCGCCACGCCCTGACCCGGGACGAACTGCAGGCCCAGCTCAACACCTATCTGGATCTGCTCAAGCAGGTGCCCTACAGCCCGCAGAGCACAATCCCGGATGAGGATGCCAAGACACTGCTGGATCAGGCGATGGAGCTCAACAAGTTCGAGGTGAGCGAGGACAAGCTGGGCCAGATCATCAGCCTGGACCGCTATCAGGCGATCCTACTGACCTACTACCGCAACAACATACTCCATCTGTTCGCCCTGCCCTCCCTGGTGGCGGCGCTGATCGAACGTTGCGAGGGGATCTCCCGCGGCGAGATAGTCGCCCGTTGCGTCGACATCTACCCGCTGCTCAAGACGGAACTGTTCCTGCGCTACGAAGAGGATGAGCTGCCGGAGCTGGTCGATGCCCTGCTGGCCGAGCTGCAACGCCAGCAACTGGTCGAGGCGCGCGATGGCGGCCATTGGGTCAATCCGGGCAACCAGATGCGCTTGCTGCTGCTGGCCGAGAGCATTCAGGAGACGCTGCAACGCTACGCCATAGTGCTGACCCGGGTGCTGGCCCAGCCCCATGTCGAGGCGGAGCAGCTGGAGGCGGACGGCCTGATGATGGCGGAGCGCCTCGGCACCCTGCACGGCATCAATGCCCCCGAGTTCTTCGACCAGAAGCTGTTCAGCACCCTGATCCACACCCTGCGCAAGGAGGGCTACCTCTCCCCCGAGTGCAAACCGGATCTGGGCCGCTTCCAGGCACTGGCCGACAACATAGTGCCGCTGCTGAGCAACAAGATCCGCCGCACCATACAGGCAGGCAACCGGATCTGACCTCAAGAAGAGCCAGACACAGAGCAATAAAAAGGCCGCAGCATGCGGCCTTTTTCATTGGAAGCAGGGTAACCCCCGCCTCTCGACCCCCGCCTCTCGAATAGTGAGCGTCCCGGACGGCCCGCGTCAGCGTGGCTGGCTCACAGGTAGTTGAGCGCGACCCCGGCAAACACCAGGGCCCCCACATAGTTGTTGTTGAGGAAGGCCTGGAAGCAGGCCTCCCGCTGCCGCTCCCGGATCAACCGCTGCTGGTAGACAAACAGCGCCGCCGCCGCCAGCAGCGACCAGTAGTAGCTGGAACCCAGCCCGCTCAGTTGACCCACAGCCAGCAGGATAAGCAGGGTGGCCAGTTGCAGCACGCCGATGATCCGCTTGTCGTGGCGACCGAACAGGATGGCGCTGGACTTGAGGCCGAGCCTGAGGTCATCGTCCCTGTCTACCATGGCGTACTGGGTGTCATAGGCGATGGTCCACAGCAGGTTGGCGAGAAATACCAGCCAGGCCACCAGTGGCAAGGCGTTGGCCTGGGCCGCATAGGCCATGGGAATGGACCAGGAGAAGGCCATGCCGAGCACCAGCTGCGGGATCGGAATGTAGCGCTTCATGAAGGGGTAGCAGACCGCCAGCAGCAGGGCCGCAAACGACAGGCCTATGGTGAGCGGGTTCATGGTCAGCACCAGACCGAACGAGATGAGCGCCAGCACGGCGAACAGCGTCAGCACCTCACGCGGCCTGACCTTGCCCATGGGCAGGGGTCGACCGGCGGTGCGCTTCACATGGCCATCGAAGTTGCGATCCGCGTAGTCGTTGATGACACAGCCGGCGGAGCGCATCAGAAATACCCCCACCACGAACACCAGCAGGGTCCAGAGATCCGGCAGGCCATCGGCCGCCAGCCAGAGTGCCCACAGGGTCGGCCACAGCAGCAGCAGGGTGCCGATGGGCTTGTCGATGCGGGCCAACTGCACATAGGCCAGTCCCCGCTCCTTGGTTAACAGCTTCACTCCGGCTCCTTATTCGATGACAGCGAGGGCAAGAAGAGTTCATGGACCAGCAGTGGCCATTGCCCCAGAAACAGACGGGAACGGCGTCCCCAGACGGTGGCGGCCGGGCACCAGGGATTGCTCGCAATCTCGAAACAGGCCAGTTGCAGGTGATCGCGCCGGGCGGGCTCGTCACCGAAGATACGCTCGCCCAAAGGCTGTTCACCCAGCTCGCGCAACCCGCTCTCTTGCAGGGCGGCTTCGGCAAACAGGGTCCAGCCCAGCACAGCCGGCCCCCCATCACCGTGCAGTATCACCTCGCGGCACAGGCCCTGGGGCTGCTCGGCGGCCACCAGCCGCTGCTCGTCGGCGCCAAGGGCAACGCTGCGGTTGCCGAGCAGTTGCAGCGAGAAGTGACGATTGTGGCGACGCAGGCGCCGGGTCATGGAGTCGGCCTCCAGCAACCAGGGCCGCAGTGCCTCTGGCGGCTCGCACTCTGCGGGAGCCCGCCACGGGACGAGCTGGACGAGGGGAACAGTCAACTCGGACTTCACAGCTTCACCATCCGGAGATTTCCGTTATCAGGTTAAAATCCGGTTTATTATCCGTAAATCAATCGAGAATTGTAAGAACATCCGTGCTTGACGGCCCCGATGGCAACATCAAAAATGGGGTATCTGCCGCTGATGAGCCATCCATATGAAGATCTTCAAAATTCTGCTGGTGTTGTTACTGAGCTGTGGCGCCCTGCATGCGCAGGCCTCGTCCGGGGAGGAGCCGCCCGCCGAAGGGGCCGAAGCCGCCAAGCCGGGTTTCCTCTATCACCTGCTGGATCCCGACATCATCACCAACTACCTGAGCGATGGCAAAACTCTCGGCTATATCCGGGTCACTGTGGAGCTGATGGCCGAGAACGAGGCCGATCTCAAACTGCTGGAGCAGCACGATCCGCTGATCCGCGACGCCATCATACGCCTGATGGGCAGCAAGACCGGCGAGCAGATCAAGTCGCTGGTGAACCGTGAGGAGCTGCGCAAGGAGTGCCAGACCCGGGCCAACGAGCTGCTGGTGAAGGAAACCGGCAAGAAGGCGGTGCGCGAGCTTATCTTCACCAAGTTCCTCTACCAGTAACCGACACAGGCAAGCAATACGGCCACCCAGGGGTGGCCGTATTGCTGTGTTCGAAATGAAAATTGATTACACTAGGCCCCACTGAGCTGTCGAGGTAGTCGGTATGGGCAACAAGACCCTGTGTGAATGGCGTCGCAGCGAGATCCCGGCCGATCTCAAGACCCTGCGCAAGATAGTGCGCAAACCCAAGTTTGTCTGTGGCAAGTGCGCCCGCAGCGCCAATGACAAGAGCTATCTGTGTCAGCCGCTGCGGTTGAAAGAAGAGTAAGGCTGGTTATCCGCGCGGCCGGCTATTGATCGGTCCAGCCCTGGCGCCCCTGTTCGAACAGTCTGCGCGCCTGTGTGTCATTGGGACAGACGCCGCGATACTCGCCGCCGGATCGGCCCGCCAGATAGAGGTGCTCCGGCCGGCAATACCAGGCCAGCCCTTTCTGGTGCCCCTGCTTCCACAACTCGGCATCCACCTTCTTGCCGCACTGGGTCTGGTGAAACTCGACCCGCTCAGTGGTGAAGCCCAGCTTGCCATCCGCCTCCCCCACCTCGCTCCACACCTTCTCGCACGGATCATCCGAGTGGGAGGCACAGCCCCCCAGCAGGGCGGCAAACACTATGACAGAGAGTCGCATAATCATCCTTGAGTGTCGTTTGGGCAGTTCATTCTAGCCAGCCTGATGCCGCCGACCAAGCGCTCGTCCCCATTCCTGTGAGCCGCACAAAAAAACAGGCGGGCCCCAAGGCCCGCCTGTGTGCTCAATGTGTGGACTACTGGTCGTCGAGAGGGTCATCGTCCTGCCAGCTCTCGTCTTCCCATTCATCCAGCTCTTCTTCCCAGGATTCCGGTTCCCATTCATCATCGAGATCGTAATCCGGCTTGTGTCCACCCATGCTCATTCTCCTTGGATAGTGCACCCGCACTCAAAGTCTATCCAGAAAAATGGGGCTCGCCAGTCAAGGCAGGATCAAAGTTTGACCAGGGTGCGCCCCGCGATCCGGCCTTGCGTGATGGCTTCGGCGGCTTCCACCACCTGCTCCAGCTCTATCTCGGTGACCGCCTGCGCGAAGAAACGGGCGGGCAGATCCCGCGCCAGCCGCTGCCACGCCAATTGGCGGCGCGCCAGCGGGCACATCACCGAATCGACCCCCTGCAACCGCACGTTGCGCAGTATGAAGGGCATGACGCTGGTCGGCAGATCGAAGCCGCCCGCCAGCCCGCAGGCAGCCACGGCGCCACCGTAGTTCATCTGGGCCAGCAACTTGGCCAGCACCTGGCTGCCGACTGTGTCGACCGCCCCGGCCCACAGCTGCTTCTCCAGCGGCTTGGCGGGCTCCAGCAGCTCGCTGCGCGGTACTATGCGACTGGCCCCGAGGGCGGTCAGCATGGCTCCCTGCTCCTCGGGACGGCCGGTCAGGGCCGCGACCTGATAACCCAGCGCAGCCAGCAGGGCCACGGCGGTGGAGCCCACCCCGCCTGCGGCGCCCGTCACCAGGATCTCGCCGCTCTGCGGGGTCACGCCCGCTTCTTCCAGTGCCAGCACGCAGAGCATGGCGGTGAGGCCGGCGGTGCCGATGCACATGGCCTGGCGTTCATCCAGCCCGGCCGGCAGCGGCACCAGCCAGTCGGCCTTGACCCGCGCCTGCTCGGCCATGCCACCCCAGTGTCCCTCCCCCACGCCCCAGCCGGTCAGCACCACCTTGTCGCCGATCTGATAGCGGCTATCGGTCGATTCCAGCACTGTGCCGGCGAAGTCGATGCCGGGCACCAGCGGCCACTGACGCACTATCTTGCCCTTGCCGGTGATGGCCAGCCCGTCCTTGTAATTGATGGAGCTGTGACTCACCGCCACTCGCACCTCCCCTGCCGGCAACTGGCTCTCGGCCAGCTGGGTCAGGGTCGCAGTGGTCTTGCCGTCTTGGTTTTCCAGTAACAGAGCCTTGAACATGGTTGCCTCTTTGATGAGTGTGAAACGGGATCAGCTGCTTTGACGCTTCTGCAGTTGAAAATCCAGGGTCAGGGCCGTGCCCATGACGGGGTCGCCAGCCAGCTGGCGCAAGATAAGCTCGGCCGCCTCCTGCCCCATTTGGCGATAGGGGATCCGGACCGAGGTGAGCGCCGGATAGCAGGCGCGCGCCACGTCCAGATCGTCGAAGCCGGCGATGGCGAGCTTGCCAGGCACGCTCAGGTGGCGACGCTGACATTCGAACAGCACCCCGGCCGCCAGCTCGTCGTTGACGCACACCAGCGCATCCAGCTCGGGCCAGCGCAGCAAAAACTCCCCCAGCATGGCCGCGCCCGTGCTGAAACTCGGCAGCTCAGAGGTGTTGATGATGGCATCGGGGGAAAGGTAGTTGTCCAGCAGCGCCTTCTGCCAGCCCTGCATGCGCTGTTGCAGCATCCACTGCTCCTGGCGGGCGCAGAGAAAGCCTATGTTGCGATAACCGCGCTCTATGAGGTGACGGGTCAGCTGATAGCCGGCATCGAAGTTGGAGACGCCGACATTCATGTCGATGGGCTGGCGCGCCATGGCCCCCACCTCCACCACCGGCAGGCGGGCCGCCTGCAGCCGGGTGCGAATGGTCTCGCCGGGATCGCCGCCAAACAGCACCACGGCAGCCGGGTTGTGCTGCAAGAAGCTGGTCAGCAGGCTCTCCTCCTGCAGCTTCAGATGCTGGGCATCCCCCAGCATGATCTGGTAGCCCTCATCGAGCAGGGTCTGCTGCAGCCCGGCGATCATGTCGCCGCAACCGCGCTCGGTCAGGCTGGGCACTATCACCACTATGGTCTGGGAGGTGGCGGAGGCGAGCGCACCCGCGGCCCGGTTGGGAATGTAGCCGAGTTCATCCACGGCGGCGTCGATGCGTTCGCGCATCTTGTCTGACACCAGCTCGGGGGTGCGCAGGGCACGGGACACCGTCATGGCCCCCACTCCGGCCAGCTGGGCCACATCGTTGAGGGTCACCCGACCCGTGCTACGGCGCTTCTTCGCTTCTGACATCCCTTCCCTTCCTCGACATACGGGTGCTCACTTTAAGGCAAAAGTGCGGCACTGACTATTTGCTCAAACCGGATTTTACCCCCTTCGAGCGAGTGACGGGGCAAGATGAATCCCTCCCATGATAGAAATGATAGCGCTATCACAGTTCGATGTTAGCGCTATCTGGTAGCGCTAACTTTCGAGATCGCGCTCACAGTTATCACAGGGCAAGATCGCTAGATTGGCGCCATCTTATCCAGCCCGGACATTGCCATGCTGACTCAATTGCTGACCGAAGAGGTCATTTCCATCGAAGCGGGTGCCCGCGACTGGCGTCATGCCATCGAGCTCGCCACCGCTCCCCTGCTGGCCAACGGCACCATAGAGCCCTCCTATGTGGCGGCGCTGTTTCGCTCACACGAGGAGCTCGGCCCCTACTACGTGCTGGGCCCGGGCCTGGCCATGCCCCACGCTCGCCCGGAAGACGGAGTCAACCGCCTCGGCCTGGGGCTGACAGTGCTGAAAACCGGGGTCAACTTCGGCTCCGAGGGCAATGACCCGGTCCGGCTGCTGGTAACCCTGGCCGCCAGCGACAGCAACTCCCACGTGGAGACCATAGCCCAGCTGGCCGAGCTGTTCATGAACGAAGAGGACGTGGCGGCCATCATGACGGCCGACACCAAAAACGACATTTTGCGCATCCTGGCGCGTTACTGAGCGGCGCCCTGCGCCCGACAGAGGAAGAGACGATGAAAATTCTGGTTGTATGCGGTCACGGTCTGGGCACCAGCCTGATGATGGAAATGAGCATCAAGAGCATCCTGAAAGAGCTGGCGGTCACCGCCGAAGTGGATCACCGCGATCTCGCCTCGGCCGGTAGCGAAACCGCCGAAATCTTTATCGCCACCCGCGACATCGCCGAGCAGCTGCAATCCATGGGCGTCAATGGCCGACTGGTAAGCCTCGCCAACATGGTCGACAAGGTCGCCATGAAAGAGCAGCTCTCCACCGCCTTGCGCGAACTGGGTGCCCTCTAAGAATCCTCCATGCGGCCTGCGGGCCGCATCTTCCATTGCCAGGAGCTGACCATGGAATTTTTCAACTTTCTGATGTTTGATGTGCTGTCCGAGCCGGCCGTGCTGGTCGGCCTGATCGCGCTTATCGGCCTGATTGCCCAGAAGAAACCCGTGACCGAGTGCATCAAGGGCACGGTCAAGACCATCATGGGTTTCGTCATTCTGGGGGCCGGTGCCACCTTGGTGATCAACTCGCTGGGTGACTTCGCCGTCATCTTCCAGCACGCCTTCGGCATCAAGGGCGTTGTGCCCAACAACGAAGCCATCGTCTCCATCGCCCAGACCTCGTTTGGCAAGGAGATGGCGATGATCATGTTCTTCGCCATGCTGGTGAATATACTGATCGCCCGCCTCACCCCCTGGAAATTCATCTTCCTGACCGGTCACCACACCCTCTTCATGTCCATGATGGTGGCCGTAATCCTCTCTGCCGGTGGCATGAGCGGCGTGCCGCTGATCGCGGTGGGCAGTCTGGTGGTCGGTGTCGCCATGGTCTTCTTCCCGGCCATCGCCCACCCCTTCATGAAGCAGATCACCGGCTCCGATGACGTGGCGCTGGGTCACTTCTCCACCTGCTCCTACGTGCTCTCCGCCCTGATCGGTGCCAAGTTCGGCAACAAGGCCCACAGCTGTGAAGATGTGCAGGTGCCCAAGAGCCTGCTGTTCCTGCGCGACACCCCGGTGGCCATCTCCTTCACCATGGGCATCATCTTCCTGGTGACTGCCGCCTTCGCCGGCCCCGAGTTTGTCACCAGCGTCGCCAAGGGCAAGCACTGGTTCATGTTCTCCCTGATGCAATCCATCACCTTCGCGGCGGGCGTCTACGTGATCCTGCAGGGGGTGCGCATGGTCATCGCCGAGATAGTGCCGGCCTTCAAGGGGATCTCCGACAAGCTGGTGCCGAACGCCAAACCGGCGCTCGACTGCCCCATCGTCTTCCCCTACGCCCCCAATGCGGTGCTGATCGGCTTCCTGTCGAGCTTCACCGCCGGTCTGGCTGGCATGGTGCTGCTCTACCTGCTGGGGCTGACCGTCATCATCCCGGGCGTGGTGCCGCACTTCTTCGTCGGTGCAGCGGCCGGGGTCTTCGGCAACGCCACCGGTGGCCGTCGCGGCGCCATTCTGGGCTCCTTCGCCAACGGCCTGCTGCTGCTCACCATATTGCCGGTGTTCCTGCTGCCAGTGCTGGGGGATCTCGGTTTCGCCAACACCACCTTCAGCGACTCCGACTTCGGCGTGGTGGGCATACTGCTTGGCCTGATCGTGCGCTGACCAAGAGCCCCACGACAAACAAAAACGGAGCGCCATGCGCTCCGTTTTTTTATGTCCGTCTGCCCGGATTCAGTCGTTCTCCAGACTGGCGAGGCAGTGGGACAGGGTGCGTGCCAGCGCCCCCTGATTGCGCAGCACCACGGCGCGGGCCTGTTCGCCCATTTGACGGCGCTCGCCCCCGTCGGCCAGCAGCTCGCTCACCTTCTCCCCCAGCGCGGCGGCATCGGCCACCAGGGCCGCACCACCCTGAGCCACCAGCTGGCGGGTGATGTCGCTGAAGTTGAAGTAGGCGGGGCCAGTCAGACAAGGCTTGCCCAGCGCCGCCGGTTCCAGCAGGTTGTGCCCGCCCACCTTCACCAGACTGCCGCCGACGAAGGCCAGATCCGCCGCCGCCAGCATCAGCGGCAGCTCACCCATGGTATCGCCGAGATAGACCTTGTCCGTCTCGCGGATCGGGGTATCGCCGGTGCGCCGCACGCAGCCGTAGGGCGCGCACAGCTCGGCCACCCGATCGAACCGTTCGGGGTGGCGCGGCACCAGGATCAGCAGGGCCTGCGGGTGGCTGTGCAGCACCCGGTCAAACGCCGCCAGCACCTGCTCATCCTCCCCCTGATGGGTGCTGGCGGCGATCCAGACCGGCCTGTCCTGTCCCAGACGCTGGCGCAGGGCACGCCCCTTGGCCTGCACCTCGTCCCCCAGCTGGATGTCGAACTTGATGGAACCGGTCACCGCCAGCCGCTCGCGGCCTATGCCAAGTCGATGGAAACGGTCGGCATCGTCCTGATGCTGGCAGAGCAGATGGGTCAGCGGCCGGCTCAAGGCGTCGAACGCCCCCTGGAAGCGGGCATAGCGCTGGCAGGATCGCTCCGAGAGGCGGGCATTGATGATGGTCACCGGCAGGTGGCGCGCCTCGCAGGCCGCCAGCCAGTTCGGCCACAGCTCTGTCTCCATCACCCAGAGTGCGCGCGGCTTGATGCGCTTGAGGAAGGCGGCCACCGCCCAGGGGTAGTCGAGCGGCGCGTAGCGATGCACCACCAGATCGCCGAGTCTGGCCGCTTGCTCGGCGCCGGTGCGAGTGGTGGTGGTGAGCAGGATCGGCAGGTCCGGCCGCTCGGCCTTGAGGGCGCGAATGAAGGGGCTGATGGCCAGCGTCTCGCCGACACTCACCGCATGGATCCAGAGCGGCGCCTCCTGCCCGCTGGCGGGCGTCCGTCCCAGATGCTCGGCCCAGCGCGCACCGAAGCCGGGCTTGCCCTTCTTCGGCTTGTAGAGCGCCAGCAGCGCCAGCGGCAAGCCCAGGTGGATCAGCAGGTTGTAGAGCAGCCGATAGCCCATGCTATTTTGGCTCCGATCGCTTGCCCGGGTCGGAGACGAAGCGCGGTGGCTCGCCCACTTGCAGCACGATCGGCTGAGCCGGCGACTCGCCGCACTCCAGTCGCCTGCCCGCCTCTATCACCTGCTCCGGCATCAGCTCGATCAGGCACTTGAGGTGACCGAACTTGCAGGTGCGCTTGAAGCAGGGGCGGCACTCTATGTCGGTGTGGACGATCTCGACCCTGTCCGCCAGCGGCGGCGTGTAGAGCGGCGAGGTGGAGCCATAGACCCCGATCAGCGGCCGGTTGAGGGCGGCGGCTATGTGCATCAGGCCGGAATCGTTGGAGATGACCCGCCCGGCCAGCGCCATCAGGTCGATCGCCTCATACAGGCTGGTCTTGCCCGCCAGTACGTGGCAATTGGGGCGCGACAGGGGATTGATCCGGTCGCGAATGGTGTTGGCCACGGGCACATCCTTGCCGGAGCCGAAGATCCACACCTGCCAGCCCTCATCCAGGTGCTTCTGCGCCACCACGGCGTAGTGTCCTTCCGGCCAGCGCTTGGCCGGGCCGAACTCGGCCCCCGGGCAGAGCACCAGCACGGGGCGGGCACGATCCAGACCGAGCCGGTCCAGCGCCTTGCCCTGATTGATGAGATCGACATTGAGCGACGGATGGGGAATGACGGGAATGTCGGCCCGGCTCTTCATCTGCGCCTTGGGATAGGCCAGCGCCAGGTAGGCTTCCACCATCAGCGGGAAGGCGGACTTGTTGCTGCGCATGTCGTTGAGCAGGCCGAAGCGGTGCTCCCCCTTCCAGCCGGTGCGTACCGGGATCCTGGCAAACCAGGGGATCAACGCCGACTTCATGGAGTTGGGCTGTATGATGGCCTGATCGTACTTCTCCGCCGCCAGCTGCTTGCCGAGCCGACGACGGGCGCTCAGCTTGAAGTCGCCGTGGCCAAGCGGCATGGGGATGGCTTTGTCCACCTCGGGCATCCGCTCCAGCAGGGCGCCACACCAGGCGGGCGCCATCACATGCAACTCGCTGTCGGGGTGATTGGCCTTGATCGCCTTGTAGAGGCTCTGGGACATCACCATGTCGCCGACCCAGGAGGGGCCGATCACCAATATCTTCATCTCACGCATCTCTTGGGGCCAAGCCCTGCGGTTAATCGTTGCTGGCCGAGATTATGCCCCAAGAATGGCCCGAGAAATAACAGAAGATCCCCGCACCACCCGCTCTCATGCCAAAAAAGAAGCCATTTGAAACTGACGCACCATAGGCGCCGGAACCATGCCCCGCCTGCCGTTTTAGGCTAGAATGGGCGCCAATTCGAGCATGGCCCGCCAGCCGGGCGCCAACAAGAGCCCTTAATCCGTGAAAAAACCGACCCTGGCGGCCGTCCTGATCGTCAAGAATGAAGCCGAAAACCTGAGAGCCTGCCTCGCCTCCCTCGATGGCCTGGTGGACGAGATCGTCATCATGGACTCAGGCAGCCAGGACGAAACCCCTGCCATCGCCGCCGAATTCGGCGCCCGCTTCTTCGTCAACCCGGTATGGCCGGGCTTCGGTCGCCAGCGCCGCCTCGCCCAGTCCCATGTCCAGTCAGAGTGGGTGCTGTGGCTGGATGCCGACGAGCGGCTCACTCCCGAGCTGAAAGCGGCCATCGCCACCGTCATGGCCAACCCGGCCAGCGATACCATCTACTCGGTCCCGCGCCTCTCCTGGGTGTTTGGCCGCTTCATCCGTCACAGCGGCTGGTATCCGGATCGGGTGCTGCGCCTCTACCCCAAAGCGCTCACCAGCTACAACGAGGTGCTGGTGCACGAGAAGGTAGAGGTGCGTGCCAACATGAAGATCGTCAATATCCATGGCGACCTGCTCCACTTCACCTATCGGGATCTGGAGCACTATCTGGTGAAGTCCGCTGGCTATGCCAGGGCCTGGGCCGATCAGCGCACCGCCCGTGGCAAGAAGGGTTCCCTCAGCCAGGGGCTGGTGCATGCGCTGGGCTGCTTCCTCAAGATGTACCTGCTCAAGGCGGGCTTCCTCGATGGCAAGCAGGGACTCCTGCTGGCCATACTGTCGGCCCACTCCACCTTCGTGAAGTACGCCGACCTCTGGATCCGCCAGCAGCCGCAGGCGCCGGATCAGACCGGCCACTAATTGCGTAGCCGCTCAAACCAGCATGACGAGACAGGGCCCGAAAGGGCCCTGTTTGTATCTATCAGCTCTCGACCCGCCAGAAAGGCGGTGCCCAGCGGGCGATCGCCGCCGCCATTGTCTTGGGATCGAGCTGGCTCATGTCTTCCGGGTGATCGCTGTCTTCCGGCGGGCTGAACGCCAGGTGGCGCCCCTCGCTGTTGAGCGGACGCCAGCGCAGCGGGGTGGCAGAGCGGTGCGCCGGGAAGAAGCCTATGGTGGGCACATCCAGCGCCGCCGCAATGTGCAGCGGCCCCGTGCTGCCCGCCACGAACAGGGCGGCGTTGGCCATCACCTGACAGAACTTGGGCAGCCCCTCGTCGGAGCGGTAGATCCAGCCGTTGCCGCCGTGGGCCAGCAGCTCGGCCGCCAGCTGTTCGGCGATCTTCTCCTCCCCCGGCCCCGCCGTCAGTATGCACTGCAACTCGGGGCAGGCCTGATTGAGCTTGATGATGAGGCGGGCATACTGCTCGATGGAGAGGTTGTTGGCCGAGCCGCCGCTGCCGGCATGCACCATCAGCCAGGGGCGGCTGGCATCCAGCTTCAAGCGGGTGGCGACCTGCTCGCGCACCTGCTGCAGGCTCTGGGGATCGAAGCTGAGGTAAGGCGCCTGTGGTGTGACCACGCTCACCTGCTGGTCGGCGAGGAAGCGGCGCACCAGATCCAGGTTGTATTCGTACTCCGGCTTCTGGGAACGGGAGCGACGCTGGATCAGCCGCTGGTTGTAGAGCACCTGGGCCAGCTTGGTGGCAGGGGCCAGCCGGTAAGGGATGTGCGCCTTCCACACCAGCATGGCATTGCGAGAGTTGGAGAAGAGGCAGATGGAGGCATCGAAGGCGGCCGCCTTGATGCGCGCCTGCAAGGCACGTTGCTGTTCCTTGTCGGCCCGTGAACCCGGATCCAGGATGATCTCGTCGATCCAGGGACAGAGGCGGGCCAACGGCGCCGTATAGGCAGGAACCAGGGCAGTCACATGACACTCCATGGAGCGCTTGAGCATGGCAAAGCTCGGCCAGGCCAGCATGAAGTCACCAATCTTGTCATTGCGTACTACCAGAATACGTTTCATAAAAAATCCCTTTGCTCCCTGTCACCAATGCAAGGAGGCTTGATGCGCGGTGCGGGTATTCTTGCCTGATGCAGGGCTATTCTCAAGCGAAGACGCCAGGCGACAGCGATTTGAACGACCAAACTTAGCGCCTCGCCCCGGCACTCACCCCATCCCGGTCGCGACAAAACGCCAACAGACCCTATAATGCGACCAAATTCCCAGGTTGCAGGAATCAACAACATGACCAACAAGGTAATTTATCCCGGCACCTTCGACCCCATCACCAATGGCCACACCGACCTCATTGGCCGGGCCGCCAGACTGTTTGATGAAGTAGTGGTCGGCGTCGCCAACAGCCCGAGCAAGCGCCCGCTGTTCGATCTGGCAGAACGCGTCCTGCTTGCCCAGCAAGTGACCGCCCACCTGCCCAACGTCAAGGTGGTGGGCTTCTCCGGCCTGCTGGTGGATTTCGCCAAAGAGCAGCAGGCCAACGTGCTGATCCGCGGCCTGCGCGCCGTCTCCGACTTCGAGTACGAGTTCCAGCTGGCCAACATGAACCGCCGCCTGATGCCGGAGCTGGAGAGCGTCTTCCTCACCCCGGCGGAGGAGAACTCCTTCATCTCCTCGACCCTGGTGAAAGAGGTCGCCCTGCACGGTGGCGATATCCGCCAGTTTGTCGACCCGATCGTCGCCAAGGCGATTGCCGCCAAGCAAGGCAAGTGATCAAAAACAGGCTACCCGAGGGTAGCCTGTTTGCCACTGCAGCCTGCGCATCTCAACCTGCCAGACGCGGGCCCAGCTGTTGCTGACTCGCCAGGGTCAGCTGGTCAAGCCACTCGTAGCGGCGCCGGTACATGGCCCGCTTCTTGGAAGCTATCTCCTCCAGCGGTTTGCGCTGGGCAGGCTGCAACCGCACGAAGTTGTCATCCAGATCGATGGCGCCAAACTCCTGCCACAGCTCGTCATAGTCCGCCTGCAGACAGGCTTTCTTCTTCTTGCTATAGCGCCTGGCCTGATAGATGTGGGCCTTCATCCGTACCGCCGAGATATGCTCGGCCTCCATCGCTTCGGCCAGTTGCATCACCAGCATCACCACCAGCGACTTGGGCCTCAGACCGTGGCCCTCCTTGGTCAGCGCACGCACCTTGTCCTGCGCCTGCTCGATGCAGGGCTCCGGGCCCTGTACCGAGCCGATCACCACGGCCAGCCGCTTGGGTGTACCCGCCAACGAGAAGGCACAGCTGTAAAGCCGCTTGCCCTGCGGATCGACGATGGAGAGGGCCAGCTCGGCCTCGCGGCGGAAGGTACCGTCGTGACGCAATATGATGCGGCAGCCGCTCTCGGGATAGCGGCCAAGCTCGATGCCATCGCCCAGATAGAGCGGGTCGATCAGATCCGGGTAGCGGGCCAGCATCAGCCGGTAGTGGTTCTCCAGCATCTCGGCCCGCTCGGTCGCGGTGGAGCCGGCAAAGCGGTAGGGCCGCATCGGCTTGTCGAGCAGCTCGGGATAGTGGGCAGGCAGGGCCTTGAGGGGTTCGGCCTGAAACAGCTCGAATACCCGGCTCAGCTGCTGCCGATAGAGCAGGCTGCGCAGCACGAACTTGGCGCGATTGAAGGTCTTGCGGGCGCTGTCATCGGGATAGAGGAAACGGGCCATTTTTTGGGCACAATAGTGCCCCTGCCGGGATAAATGATCCCAGTCTATTGATTTAGCTGTCATTTTATTTTCTCAAACTGCCTGAACGGTCGAGATACTAGTGACGGGCGCGCAAATATTCAACAGACTGGAAATACTCTCTTACAACTTGGCCGTTTTTGGCCAAAATAACGGCCAATCAGCGCTGGCAGTGGGAGCAAAACACCGTGGTTCTCTGCCCCAGCCGGATTTCACTGAGCAGGGTGTGACAATGAAAACAGGGCTGGCCACCTCGCCCATAGACCTGCAACTGCTGCACGAAATAGCCAGGTTTGCCATCGGCGCTGGTGAAATCCTTGAGGGTGGTGCCACCCTGTTTGATGGCCTCGGCCAGTACCCGCTTGATCTCGGCTACCAGGGTGGCCAGTCGCTCGGCGCTGATGTTGCCCGCCGCCCGCTTGGGATGAATGCCGGCGGCATAGAGCGCCTCGTTGGCGTAGATGTTGCCCACCCCGACCACCACATGATTGTCCATCAGGAAGGTCTTGATGGGGGTGCTGCGCCCCTTGGCGCGCCCCTGCAGGTAGTCGGCGCTAAAGGCGTCGGTGAGCGGCTCCGGCCCCAGTTTGGCCAGCAGGGCGTGCGCCTCGGCCGGTTCACGGGTCCACAGCAGGGCACCGAAGCGGCGCGGATCGTTGAGCCGCAGCAGCTTGCCGTTGGCGAGCTCTATATCCACGTGGTCGTGTTTCTCGGCCGGGGTGCCGATATTCAGCACCCGCAGGCTGCCGGACATGCCCAGATGCAGGATGGCGGTGCCGAAGTCGGTCTCCAGCAGCAGGTACTTGGCGCGACGGCTGACCCTGTGGATGACGAGATCCACCAGCTCCTGGATTTCGCCCGACACCGGCCAGCGCAGCCGGCCATCCCGCACCACGACGCGAGTGACCTTGATGCCGGTGAGCCAGGGAGAGATGCCCTGGCGGCTGACTTCAACTTCCGGTAATTCAGGCATGGGGTCCTCTCGCTCGAAAATGGATTAGGGGGTGGGACGCAGCAGGCTGCGGTACTGCTCCTGACTCAGGCTGAGCCAGGTCGAAGGGGGCAGCAGGGCGGCAAACTTGCCGCGGTCCTGATAGAGCCCCACTTCAATCGGATCGCTCTGACCGGCGACCCAGATCTTGAGGGTGACCGGCGTGCCGCGCACGGCGCTACCCGGTGGCAACAACCACCCCTGCCAGCCTTCGATGCGAGCGGCCAGCTGGGCACTGCTGAGCCCCAGATCCGGCCCGCTGCGCCAGCCCTGACCGATGCGCTCGATCTGCCAGCTCGGCCCCTGCCAGGTAAGCACGACGGCGCTGTCCGGCAACAGGGGACGGGCGCGCTGGGCGCTGTTCTCCTGCTGGGCTATCTCCAGCCGGTGCAGCAGGGTGATCACCGCCAGCACGGCCACTATGATCACGTTATTCCAGCCTTTGCGGCTCAATCTGAACATGGCAAGCCTCCCTTCGAACCGGCAGTGTACTGAATTCCAGCCATAAAAAAACCCGGCACGAGGCCGGGTTTTTTGGGAATGCAGCATCAAGTAATTACTTGATTTTGCCTTCCTTGTAGATCACATGCTGACGAACAACGGGATCAAACTTTTTGATCTCCATTTTTTCGGGCATGGTGCGCTTGTTCTTGGTAGTGGTATAGAAGTGACCAGTACCGGCGCTGGAGTTCAGACGAATTTTCTCGCGAATACCTTTAGCCATGATCTAATTCCTTATACCTTAACACCGCTGGCGCGCAGTTCAGCCAGAACCACTTCAACGCCACGCTTGTCGATGATACGCATGCCTTTTGCGGATACGCGCAGACTTACGAAGCGTTTTTCACCCTCAACCCAAAAACGGTGAGTGTGCAGGTTCGGCAGGAAACGACGCTTGGTAGCGTTGTTAGCGTGCGAACGGTTGTTACCAACTGCCGGGCGCTTGCCGGTTACTTGGCATACTCTAGACATGTCAGTCTCTCCAAATCTTACTTCATTGCTCGAGCAAATATCTGCCCCGCTGGCCTTCGATTGCGGGGCAAACAGAAGGCGGCATTTTATACAGCATCCGTGATCAAAGATCAACTAATACAGTGCCAGAGCCAGTTACAACCAACCACGCTCTGCAAAAGAAACCGTGATGCCATCACCGATCACCAAGTGATCCAGCACTCTGATATCGATCAGGGCCAAGGCGGCCAAGATCCGATCCGTGATCTGGCGGTCGGCCCGACTGGGCTCGGCCACGCCGGACGGGTGATTATGCGCCAGAATCACGGCGGCTGCATTATGTTTGAGCGCGATCTGCACGATTTCTCTGGGCCAGACGCTCGCCGAGTCGAGGGTTCCGTAAAAAAGTTCAACGAATTGAATCACTCTGTGCTGGTTGTCTAGGAGCAACAAGGCGAACACTTCTCGCGGCCGATCCCGCAGCTGGGCCTGCAGATAATCCCGGGTCAACTGGGGCGAGGTGAGGGCATCGCCCCGCTGCAACTGCTCGGCCAGATGACGCTTGCCCATCTCCAGCACTGCCTGCAACTGGGCGTATTTGGCCGGACCCAGCCCATGAGCATCGCAGAAGGCCGACTGCTCGGCGCCGAGCAGTGCCCGCAAGGATCCGAACTGCTGCAACAGCTGGCGCGAGAGATCCACCGCGCTCAGCCCGTTGACGCCGGTGCGCAGGAAGATGGCCAGCAACTCGGCATCGGACAAGGCGCCGGGCCCCTGGCGCAATAGCTTCTCTCGGGGACGCTCATCCTCTGGCCATTCCTTGATGCTCATTTGTCTCTCCCTCATGCCTATTGAGAGAAAACATAGCAAAAAATCGCGGGAGCCCGACCACAAGTCCCCCATGTCAGCCTCTGTCGTCATCCCTTGCCTGTGGTATCTTAGCCGACCAGTCAGAGTGAGCCGGAAGAGAAGCAGCAGATGAGATTGGCCGATAAACGCATCCTGTTGGGTGTCAGTGGCGGGATCGCCGCCTACAAGAGTGCCGAACTGGTACGCCGCCTGAAAGATCAGGGAGCCGAGGTACGGGTGGTGATGACCCGCTCCGCCAAGGAGTTCATCACCCCGCTGACCCTGCAGGCCGTCTCCGGCCATCCGGTGGCAGACAGCCTGCTGGATCCCGCCGCCGAGGCGGGCATGGGCCACATCGAGCTGGCCAAGTGGGCGGATCTGGTACTGATCGCCCCGGCCAGCGCCAATCTGATGGCCCGCATGGCCGCCGGCATGGCCGACGAACTGCTCACCACCCTCTGTCTGGCGACACCGGCACCGGTGGCACTGGCCCCGGCCATGAACCAGCAGATGTATCTCAACGCCGCCACCCAGGCCAACCTTCAGACCCTGGCCGGTCGCGGCATCCTGCTGTGGGGGCCGGATTCAGGCAGCCAGGCCTGTGGCGACGTGGGCCCGGGCCGGATGCTGGATCCCCTCGAACTGGTAGAGCGTTGCTGCCAGCAACTGGCCGCCGAGCCGCTGCTGGCTGGCGTCAGGCTGCTGCTCACCGCAGGGCCGACCCGCGAGCCGCTGGATCCGGTGCGCTACATCAGCAACCACAGCTCCGGCAAGATGGGTTACGCCATCGCCCGCGCCGCCCGTGAGGCGGGTGCCGAGGTGACGCTGGTGAGCGGGCCGGTCGCCCTGCCGACACCGGGTGGAGTAGTACGAGTCGATGTGGAGAGCGCAGAGCAGATGCATCAGGCGGTGATGAGCCGGGTGGCCGACTGCGATCTCTTCATTGGCTGCGCCGCCGTGGCCGACTACCGCCCCGAGCAGGTCGCCAACCAGAAGATCAAGAAGACCGGCGACAACGACCAGATGGTGGTGAAGCTGGTCAAGAATCCCGACATCATAGCCGCCGTGGGGGCGCTGTCAGACAAGCCCTTCACCGTCGGATTTGCCGCCGAAACCGTGGATGTGGAACAATACGCCCTCGACAAACTGCAGCGTAAGCGGCTGGACATGATCGCCGCCAACGACGTGTCCCGCGCGGGCCAGGGCTTCAACGCCGATGACAACGCCCTGACCGTGTTCTGGCAAGGGGGTCAAGCCCCTCTGCCGCTGGCCGATAAGCTGACGCTGGCCCGTCACCTCATCGCCCTGATTGCGCGTCACTACCGGGGCTAGCACCCGGCCCGTCTGCCGGCACGCCCGGCAGGCGAACGATTCACGACGACACAGACTGCACTGGCCATGCTGGGCGTCCACACAAGCACTCATTGAAAAACGAACTATCCATGACAACACAAATTGAATTGAAGATTCTGGATGCCCGCATCGGCACCGACTACCCGCTGCCCGCCTATGCCACACCGGGCTCTGCCGGCATGGATCTGCGCGCCCTGCTGGATGCGCCCATCACGCTGGCACCGGGCGATACCACCCTGGTACCGACCGGTCTGGCCATCCACATCCAGGATCCCGGCCTGTGTGCCACCATTCTGCCCCGCTCCGGCCTCGGCCATAAGCACGGCATAGTGCTGGGCAACCTGGTGGGCCTCATCGATTCCGATTACCAGGGCCAGCTGATGGTCTCGGTCTGGAACCGTGGCAACGACAGCTTCACCATGCAGCCAGGCGAACGCATCGCCCAGCTGGTGATCATGCCGGTGGTTCAGGCCAGCTTCCAACTGGTCGATGAGTTCAATCAGAGTGAACGGGGTGAAGGCGGTTTTGGTTCTTCTGGTCGCCAATAACAGACCACACGGGCCCTTGGGCCTGTGCCTAATAATAGAATCAAGCCATTGTTTTTTTAGGGGAATCCATGGCAAGCAGTAATCAGAAACAGAGTCGGCGCGATCAGATCCTGCAAGCACTCGCCCATATGCTGGAGACCAGTCCTGGCCAGCGTATCACCACGGCACGTCTGGCGGCCGAGGTGGGTGTCTCTGAGGCAGCCCTCTATCGACATTTTCCCAGCAAGGCGCGGATGTTCGAGGGGCTGATCGACTTTATCGAGGATTCCCTGCTGTCACGGGTCAACCTGATCATGGCGGAAGAGAAGGACACCATGGCTCGCTGCCATCACATCCTTCAGCTGCTGCTGGTGTTCGCCGAGCGCAACCCCGGCATCACCCGCATCCTCAACGGCGACGCCCTGCTGGGCGAACACGATCGGCTGCGGGATCGCATCAGCATTCTGTTCGACAAGCTGGAGACCCAGATCAAGCAGGTACTGCGGGAAAAGCGGCTGCGGGAAGGCCAGGGATTCCAGCTCGACGAGACCATGCTGGCCAATCTGCTGCTGGCCTATACCGAGGGACGGATAAGCCAGTTTGTCCGTTCCGAGTTCAAACTCAAGCCCACCGCCGGCTTCGAGGATCAATGGCTGTTCATCCGCAGCCAGTTGCTGCAAAGCTGACCACTCAGCCCAGCGGCTATTCAGCCGCAATCATCAGCAACAACGCTGGTCCAGACGGGTTGGTGCAAACAGGGAGGCCTTGGCCTCCCTTGTTTTTTGTGGCAAAAAAGAGGGGATGAGCACCAGATGCGACCCGGATTGTCGCATTCCAGTGTTAGATTCATGCGTCATAAACCTTTACTGCCTGACAGGACATCCTATGGAACCCGAAATCATTACCGAAGCGCAGACCTGGCTGGTCAATAACCAGGGCCTGCTGATCGAGTATGCCGTCAACATCGCGGCCTCCCTGATCACCCTGCTGATCGGTTACATCGCCGCCAACCTCCTCAGCAGCGCAGTGGTCAAGGTAATGCAGGCCCGCAAGCTGGACATCACAGTCACCCATTTCGTCGGCAGCATCCTCAAGTACACCATTTTGGTGTTCGTGGTGATCGCCGCCCTGGGTCGGGTCGGGGTACAGACCGCCTCCTTCGTCGCCATCATAGGTGCCGCCGGTCTGGCCATTGGTCTGGCGCTGCAAGGCTCGCTCTCCAACTTCGCCGCCGGCTTCCTGCTGATCATCTTCCGCCCCATCAAGGCGGGCGAGTTCATCGAAGTGGCGGGCACTGCGGGTGTGGTGCAGTCCGTTCAGCTGTTTACCACCACCCTCACCTCGGGTGACAACAAGATGGTGGTGGTACCCAACTCCGCCATCCTCAACGGCACCATAGTCAACTACTCGCGCATGGATACCCGTCGCGTCGACATGACCTTCGGCATCGGCTATGGCTCGGACCTGCGCAAGGCCAAACAGATCCTGGAACGCCTGGTGAATGAAGAGCCGCGCATCCTGAAGGATCCGGCCGCTACCATAGCCGTCGCCGCCCTGGCCGACTCCTCGGTCAATATAGTGGTACGCCCCTGGGTCAAGACCGCCGATTACTGGGGTGTCTGGTTCGACTTTCACGAGAAGGTGAAGCTGACTTTCGACGCCGAAGGTGTCGAGATCCCCTTCCCGCAGATGGTCATGCACATGCAAAAACCCCAGGCCTGAACCCGGACCTGAGTGCCACCATGCCAGCCTTAGTGCTGGCATGGTCGTTTCTGGGCCTCATGTGCGCGCCACAGGCATAAAAAATCCGGCCACCGGGGCCGGAATTTGCTCAGCTGTCATCCTGGACCAGCACGCCCATCCATACAGGCGGCGGAACCCCTTACCCCAGCCGACGAGCGACCCGGTTGAGCAACGGCTGCACCAGCACATAGCCCCCCAGGACGGCGCCGATCACGGCCAGCACCCGAATCTCCAGGGTTGGCGCCGCACTGGTCAGCACCATGGTCAACAGGCCGATGAGGCCGGTGGCGATCAGGCTCAGGGCAAACAGGGATAAAACGTGTTTCATATCGATCTCCTCATTCCAGACAGTGGCCATCCCTGGGAGATCTCGTCCATTCGGCTCATATGCTAGCCAAGGCCTCATCCCGACAACTTGCGTTTGCTCATAAAATGAGCCGAAAGGCGGCTGTCAGATACCCCTTTGGCTGTAACACTAACTTGCCAGGCAGCAAGCCGCGGCCAGCCATAGATGAAAGCCCTTTCAACCCGCGCAAGCCGGGTGAAGTATGAGCAAACTCAAGATCCCCTGACCACGAGTGACTCATAATCGCAGCGTTTTGGTTGTAAACTCCTTCGATGGCAGACAATTGGTAAAGCTCTGTTACACGGGCCGCGCAATGAGCCCGGTATAATGGCCCGATAGAGTGCTCGAATAATAAGGTTTGGCGGGAGCCTTGCCTGCAAGGTTCAAACACAACTTGGAAGATCGGTAATCCTATGAAAAATATCAATCCAACCCAGACCCAGGCCTGGCAGGCGCTGGAAGCCCATTTTGCAGCTAACAAAGAGACTCGACTCAAGGATCTGTTCGCGCAGGACCCGAAGCGCTTCGACAAGTTCTCCCTCACCTTTGGCGGCGACATTCTGGTCGACTACTCCAAGAACCTGATCACCGAGGAAACCCTCAAGTTGCTGGTTGATCTGGCCAAAGAGACCGATCTTCGCAGCGCGATCGATGCCATGTTCAACGGTGACAAGATCAACATGACCGAGGGTCGCTCCGTACTGCACGTGGCCCTGCGCAACCGCTCCGACCGTCCCATCGAGTGCGATGGCAAGGACGTGATGCCGGAAGTGAACGCCGTGCTGGCCAAGATGAAGGGCTTCTGCGAGAAGATCATCTCCGGCGAGTGGAAAGGCTACACCGGCAAGGCGATCCAGCACGTGGTCAACATAGGTATCGGTGGCTCGGACCTCGGCCCTGTGATGATCACAGAGGCGCTACGCCCCTACAAAAACCACCTGCAGATGCACTTCGTCTCCAACGTCGATGGCACCCACATCGCCGAAACCCTGAAGAAGATCGATCCGGAAACCACCCTGTTCCTGGTGGCCTCCAAGACCTTCACCACTCAGGAGACCATGACCAACGCCCTGACCGCCCGCGACTGGTTCATCAAGATCGCCGGTGACAAGGCCCATGTTGCCAAGCACTTCGCTGCGCTCTCCACCAATGGCAAGGCCGTGGCCGAGTTCGGCATCGACACCAACAACATGTTCGAGTTCTGGGACTGGGTTGGCGGCCGCTACTCCTCCTGGTCTGCCATCGGCATGCCCATCGCCCTGTCCGTCGGTTTCGAGCACTTCGAAGCCCTGCTGCAAGGCGCCTTCGAGATGGACATGCACTTCGCCACTGCCTCCTATGAGCAGAACCTGCCTGTGCTGCTGGCGCTGATCGGCCTGTGGTACAACAACTTCCACGGTGCCGAGTCCGAAGCCATTCTGCCGTACGATCAGTACATGCACCGCTTCCCTGCCTATTTCCAGCAGGGCAACATGGAATCCAACGGCAAGCAGGTGGATCGCAACGGCAAGCCGGTTGACTACCAGACTGGCCCCATCATCTGGGGTGAGCCGGGCACCAACGGCCAGCACGCCTTCTACCAGCTGATCCACCAGGGCACCAAGCTGATCCCCTGTGACTTCCTGGCGCCGGCCATCAGCCACAACCCGATCGGCGATCACCATCCGAAACTGCTGGCCAACTTCTTCGCCCAGACCGAGGCACTGGCCTTCGGCAAGAGCAAGGAACAGGTCGAAGCCGAGTTCCTGGCTGCCGGCAAAACCCTGGAGCAGGTCAAGGATCTGGTGCCGTTCAAGGTGTTCGAAGGCAACCGCCCGACCAACAGCATACTGTTCAAGAGCCTGACCCCGAAGACGCTGGGTTCCCTGATCGCCATGTACGAGCACAAGATCTTCGTGCAGGGCGCCATCCTGAACATCTTCAGCTTCGATCAGTGGGGCGTGGAACTGGGCAAACAGCTGGCCAACAAGATACTGCCGGAGCTCAACACCGATGCGGCCGTCACCAGCCACGACGGCTCCACCAATGGCCTGATCAACACCTGGAAAGCGTGGAAAGCCTGATTTATCCGGCCTTTCTGAATGCAAAAGCCCCGCTCGATGAGCGGGGCTTTTTTATGGCGGGTCGGGCTGGTTTTTCTGGCTGGCCGGTCGGGTGTCCAGTCCGACCGGCGACGGGGATCGTCATCCCCGCCCCTTCATCATCCAGCTCGCTGCCGGCTTAACCGCCAACGGCGATACGCTTCATGTCCTTCATGTAGCCGCGCAGTACCTGACCGATCGCTTCGATGGGGTGGTTGCGAGTCGCCTCATTGGCCGCCAGCAGCGCCAGGTTATCAACGCTCTGCCCTTCCGCCTTGCTGGCACCCAGATCACCGGCCTTCAGAGTCGGCATGAAGTGCTCACGCAGCAAGGGCACGGCGGCGTTGGCGAACAGGTAGTTGCCGTACTCGGCGGTGTCGGAGATGACCACGTTCATCTCGTACAGACGCTTGCGAGCGACTGTGTTGGCGATCAGCGGCAGCTCGTGCAGGGATTCGTAGTAGGCGGACTCCTCGTAGATGCCGGAAGCCACCATGGTCTCGAACGCCAGCTCGACACCCGCCTTGACCATGGCCACCATCACAACGCCATTGTCGAAATACTCCTGCTCGGCAATCTTGCCCGCGAACGCCGGAGCGTTTTCGAAGGCGGACTTGCCGGTCTCTTCGCGCCAGCCGAACAGCTTGGCATCGTCTTCGGCCCAGTCGGCCATCATGCCGCGGGAGAACTCACCGGCGATGATGTCATCCATGTGCTTCTCGAACAGCGGGCGCATCAGGGTGCGCAGTTGCTCGGAGAGCTCGAAGGCGCGCAGCTTGGCCGGGTTGGAGAGCCTGTCCATCATCAGGCTGATGCCACCCTGCTTTAGGGCTTCGGTGATGGTCTCCCAACCGAACTGGATCAGCTTGCCGGCGTAGGCCGGGTCTGTCCCTTCGGCAACCAGCTTGTCGTAGCAGAGCAGAGAACCGGCCTGCAGCATGCCGCAGAGGATGGTCTGCTCGCCCATCAGGTCAGATTTCACTTCCGCAACGAAGGAGGATTCCAGTACGCCGGCACGGTCGCCACCGGTGGCAGAAGCCCACGCCTTGGCGATGGCCATGCCTTCACCCTTGGGATCGTTCTCCGGGTGTACCGCCAGCAGGGTCGGCACGCCGAAGCCGCGCTTGTACTCTTCACGCACCTCGGTACCCGGGCACTTGGGCGCCACCATGATGACCGTGATGTCGGCGCGGATCTGCTGACCCTCTTCCACCACGTTGAAGCCGTGGGAGTAGCCCAGCGCGGCGCCTTGTTTCATCAGCGGCATCACGGTTTTCACCACGTCGGAGTGCTGCTTGTCCGGGGTCAGGTTCAGCACCAGATCGGCGCTCGGGATCAGCTCTTCATAGGTACCGACCGCGAAGCCGTTGTCGGTGGCCTTCTGCCAGGAGGCACGTTTCTCGGTGATGGCGGCCTTGCGCAGGGCATAGGAGATATCCAGCCCGGAGTCGCGCATGTTCAAACCCTGGTTCAGACCCTGGGCACCACAGCCCACAATCACCACCTTCTTGCCCTTCAGCACGTCGCAACCGTCGGCGAATTCCGCCCGCTGCATGAAACGACACTTGCCCAGCTGGGCCAACTGCTGACGCAGGTTCAAGGTGTTGAAATAGTTAGCCATGGTGATTGCTCCGTTAGATTGATTCCATGCCGGATGACGGCGTTGTCTGAACCACTATAGCGCGGGACACTTATTGCCTGAACTGATATATTCGAAACAGTATGTTGCAAGAATTGAAAGATGATTCTTGGCAATCTCACCCTGTGTCATCCCAGATCGGCAAGCGCCGCTGCAGGAATTGAAAGATGGACCTTCGCAATCTCGAGCTGTTTCTCCACCTCGCCGACTCACTCCACTTCGGCAAGAGCGCCGATGCCATGGCGGTCAGCCCCTCCACCCTGAGCCGAGCCATCCAGCGACTGGAGCAGGAGACCGGCTGCGTGCTGTTCGATCGGGACAACCGCTCGGTGCGATTAACCCCCGCTGGCGAGAAGCTGCGGGAGTTCGGCGGCGGCCTGTTGCAGGAGTGGCGTCAGCTCAAGCAGGAGCTCAAACGCAGCGACGAACCGCTGCAAGGGCGGCTGCGGGTGTTCTGCTCGGTTACCGCCAGCTACTTTCTGCTGCCCGAGGTGCTGGAGCGCTTTCGTCGCCGCTATCCCCAGCTGGAGATCAAGCTGGAGACCGGCGACCCGGCGCTGGCGGTGGACAAGATCCTGACGGACGAGGCCGATCTCGCCATAGCCGCCCGCCCCGATGCCCTCTCGTCCAAGCTGGAGTTTGCCAGCCTGCAACAGGTGCCGTTGGTGTTCATCGCCCCACGCAACCCACCTCAACCCAACCAGTGGTTCTTGCAGGGAGAGCCCGACTGGGAGCGGCTGCCGCTGATCCTCTCCGAGCAGGGTCTGGCGCGAAAGCGCTGTGACCAGTGGTTTCGCAACAAGGGCATAGCCCCCAACATCTATGCCGAGGTGGCGGGCAACGAGGGCATAGTCGCCATGGTGGCGCTCGGTTTTGGCGTCGGGCTGGTGCCTGCCGCCGTGATCGATCACAGCCCCATGGGGGAGAAGGTACGCATCGTCGAACCCAGACCGGCGCTCAAGCCGTTCGATGTCGGCATCGCCGTGCTCAAGAAGCGGCTGGAAGAGCCGCTGATCCGCGCCTTCTGGGATACGGCGCGCGGCCAGGGGTCACTGCGCTGACGGGCTGACCGCGACCGGTGCATAAATGAGGGTCGGGTCGGCCATCATGGCGCGGCTGCTGGCGGGCAGATCCGGGTTATCCAACTCCAGCATGACCCGCTCATCCAGCTTCAACCGACGAATGGTACTGCCGAACCCCTCCTCAAAGACCCGATCGAAGGCACTCGATTGGCACGCCCGCTGCAATCCCAGCTCGATGCGTTGTGCCAGCTCGGGATATTTGGGCGAGACAAAAAACAGCAGCGCCAGCGGATAACGAAATACCAGATGAGGCTCTATGGCCAAATCCGGATGTGACTTGAGCTCATCTTCTATTTCGATGACGGAGCGCAGGAAGCAGTCGAAGCGCTGCTTGCGCAGCATGTTGAACAGGGCCTCATACAGGCTGCCGACCACGACCCTGAGACCATTCGTCTTGAGCAGGCGGGTATCGGGCCAGGATCTGTGCTGGCCTATGGTGAGCCCGGAGTGATGCCAGTCAGCCAAGGAGTGGATCCTGGCAAACCGCCCCTCATCTCCCTGCCGGATGAGGCAGACCCGCCAGCCCAGCAACCCCTTCGCCAGCGGAATATGGATAGGAAGCAGGGTACGTTCCCGCTCCTCATCGGGCGCGAATACCCCGATCTGCACCAGCTCGCCACCCTGCAACTCCTTGACGGCTCGTCCCTGCTCCATCGGCGGGCTGGCACTCAGGCGGTAGGGCCCGTATTCGGGCACGGTCAGATCGAGCGACAGCCGCAGCAAGCCTGCCACGGCCGGATTGGGATGATCCAGCAGCAGGTTCCAGGCTCGAATGTGCGACTCGGCAGCCAGAGCCCCCCCCGCAAAGAGTGCGATGCACCACAGCCAGACTCTGATCATGTACCTCGCCCCTCAGCGTTTCATGCACTCACTATAATGCGCGCGAGCCCGGTACTGAGCCCGGCCCCGCAGATGTGTGAGCCGTCTCGTGTCAAATCTGACAATGGTCATAACGAGATGGCGGTCACAGACTAGACTCTACGTTCAGCCTGAATGGAAGGAGCCTCGCCATGATGCGTCATCTGATCGAAATCAACAGTTCACAGCTGTTTGAAGAGTACCTGCAAAGCCTGGGCGTACCGCAGACCCCGCTGGATCGGGAGCAGGATATCTATCTGCAGGAACGCCATCTGGCGGCGGTGCGCCAGATCCAGGGCAAGATGAAGTTTTATCTGCGAGCCAGCGCCCTCACCAAACAGTGATCCGCAACCGGTCACAGAACAGGCAGTCAAAGCGTATTACACTGGCACCATCCGCCACCCACGGGAGTGCCCATGAAACCAAGCGGCCTGGATCGGCTCTTCAAACCCCAGTCAATTGCCGTCATCGGTGCCTCGACCAACCCGCAGAAAGCGGGTCATGTGGTGATCAGGCACCTGCTCGCAGGCCAGTTCAAGGGCCCCATACTGCCGGTCAGCCAGCACAACAAGGCCATCGCCGGCGTACTGGCCTATCCCGATATCAGCAGCCTGCCGCTCTCCCCCGATCTCGCCATCATATGCACCAAACGCGAACGGGTATTGCCACTCATCGAAGAGTTGGGCAAGAAAGGCACCGGAGCTGCCATCATACTGGCTGCCGACTTCTCCATGCCGGAGAGAGCGCAGCTCCAACAGCTGAGCCGCCAATACGACATTCGCCTGCTCGGCCCCAACAGCATGGGCATGCTGTTGCCGGGTCAGGGCATCAACGCCAGCTTTTCCCCCATCGCGGCCAAACCTGGCCAGGTGGCGTTTCTCTCCCAGTCAGCCGCCGTCAGCACCACCATCCTGGATTGGGCCAAGCAACATGAGCTGGGTTTCTCCGCCTTCATCTCCCTCGGCGATCACTGTGACATCGACTTCGGCCAGTTGCTGGATCAACTCTCCCGCGATGGCACCACTCGCGCCATTCTGCTCTACATGGACAAGCTGCACGACGCCCGCCACTTCCTCTCGGCAGCACGGGCAGCCTCACGCAACAAGCCCATCCTGGTGCTCAAGAGCGGTCGCCACGATCCGGCCAATGGCCTCGACAACGTCTACGATGCCGCCATTCGGCGCGCAGGCATGCTGCGGGTACGAGATACCCACGAGCTGTTTGCCGCGGTCGAGACCCTGAGCCACTCCCTGACCCTCAAGGGGGAAAGATTGGCCATCATCTCCAATGGCCGTGGACTGGCCAACATGGCAGTCGACGTGCTGCTGGAGCGGGGCGGCAAACTGGCCATGCCACCGCGGGACATCGGCAGTGATGCCGATATTGCCGCCTATCGGCAGGCGCTGGAGACCTTGCTGCAAGGGGATGAAGCCGACGCCATCCTGCTCATTCACGCCCCCTCCCTCACGGCACGCGGAGCCGAGCTGGCCCGCAGCCTGATCGCCTACGTCAAACAACATCCCAGGGCCAGGCGCTTCAATATCCTGACCAACTGGGCCGGAGAATACTCGGCGCAAGAGGGGCGTCGTCTGTTCAGCGAGGCCGGATTTCCGACCTATCGTACTCCGGAGAGCGCCGTCGCTGCCTTCATGCACATGGTGGAATACCGCCGCAACCAGAAGCAGCTGATGGAGACCCCTGCCTCCCTGCAGGGCGACAAGCTCAACGCCGAGCTGTGTCAGCAGTTGATCCGCCAAGCGCTGGAGCGCAAACAGCTCACGCTCGATACCCATCTGGTGCACCCCATACTGCAGGCCGCCGGGCTCTCTACGTTGCCGACCTGGATCGTCTCCGATGCCATCGAGGCCACTCTGACCGCAGAGCAGATCGGCTATCCGGTCGCGGTCAAACTGCGCTCACCGGATATTGCCCACAAGTCTGCGGTGCACGGCGTCATGCTGAACCTGCGTACCTCGGCCGAAGTCGCCCAGGCAGCGGATGCCATTCTCGACAGGGTGAGGCAACACGACCCGGGGGCGCGTATCGAGGGGTTGCTAGTACAACGGATGGCGCGCCGCAGCGGCGGGCTGGAGCTGAGGATCCGCCTGCAACAGGATCCTGTCTTCGGTCCCGTCATCCTGCTCGGCGAATCGGGGGCCGAGCCGCAGGAGATGGTGGCCGCACTTCCGCCGTTGAACCAGGCGCTGGCACGCTACCAGATCATAGGAGCCCTCAAGAGTCGCAAGATCCGCGAGCAGGCCACCCCCGAAAAACTCGATATCGATGCTCTCGGTCAGGTGCTGTGCCAGCTGTCGGAGCTGCTGCTGGCCTTCCCCGAGATCCAGGAGCTGGACCTGCATCCGCTGCAGGCATGTGGGGCCGAGATGGTCATTCTGGATGCCAGCCTGACGCTGATGCCTGTGGTGCAGGGACGCAATACACTGGCCATACGCCCCTATCCCACCGAACTGGAAGAGGGAGCCTGGCTCAAGGATCAGAGTCATGTTCTGCTGCGCCCGATCCGGCCGGAGGATGAACCCGCGCACAAGCAGTTTGTACTCAAGGTATCGGACGAAGACAGGTACAAGCGCTTCTTCGCCGACGTAGGGGAGCTAGGTCATGAAGAGCTGGCCCGCATGACCCAGATTGACTACGACCGGGAGATGGCCTTCGTGGCCATTGGGCAGGACGGGGCCTTCAGTCAGCAGATCCTCGGGGTGGTGCGGGCCATTTCCAACCCGGACCTGTCCGATGCGGAGTTTGCCATTCTGGTACGTTCCGACCTGAAAGGACTCGGGCTCGGCAAGCTGATGATGGAGAAGATAGTGCGCTACGCCAGAGAGCGCGGCATTGGCCAGCTATCGGGCATGACCATGCCCAGCAATCGCGGCATGATCAATCTGGCCAAGCGGCTTGGCTTCAAGATCGACATCCAGCTGGAAGATGGGGTGGTCAACATGGAGCTACCCTGTGCCAATCAGGGCCAATAAAGAAGGGAATCAGCTGTTTATCGCTTATAAATGGCTGATTTCTGGCAATAAAAAAGCCCGCTCATCTGAGCAGGCTTTCAATGTTGGGTGCCTGGCAGTGTCCTACTCTCGCATGGCGAATGCCACACTACCATCGGCGCTACCGCGTTTCACTTCTGAGTTCGGCATGGGATCAGGTGGTTCCACGGCGCTATGGCCG